>NZ_JBICUN010000008.1:0-4302 GCF_043198195.1 Micromonospora sp. NPDC048868 | reverse complement strand
GGGCCGCCGCTGGCGGCAGCGCCTCGTCGGCGAGGTAGGGCCGCAGCGGCGGCACGGCCACCGGCTCGGGCCCGGTCGCGTCGACGTACGGGGTGGGCGAGTCGGCGACCGCGAACTGGGTGCGGTAGAGCTCGGCGTAGAGCCCGCCCACGGCCACCAGTTCCTCGTGCCGCCCCCGCTCGACGATCCGCCCGTCGTCGAGCACCAGGATCTGGTCGGCGTCGCGGACGGTCGAGAGCCGGTGCGCGATCACCAGCGCGGTACGCCCGGTCAGCGCCACCGACAGCGCCCGCTGCACGGCGGCCTCGCTCTCCGAGTCGAGGTGCGCCGTCGCCTCGTCGAGGATCACGATCGACGGGGCCTTGAGCAGCAGCCGGGCGATGGCGATGCGCTGCTTCTCGCCGCCGGAGAAGCGGTAGCCGCGCTCGCCGACGAGGGTCTCCAGCCCTTCGGGCAGCGACCGGACCAGGTCGGCGACCTGCGCCCCGGCCAGGGCCGCCCAGATCTCGTCGTCGGTGGCGTCCGGCTTGGCATAGCGCAGGTTCTCGGCGATGGTCTCGTGGAACAGGTGCGAATCCTGGGTGACCACGCCGATCTCGTCGCGCAGCGAGGCGAGGGTGGCGTCGCGGACGTCGACCCCGCCGACCAGCACCTGCCCATCGGTGACGTCGTAGATGCGGGAGATCAGCATGGACAGCGTCGACTTGCCGGCCCCTGAGGGGCCGACAAGCGCCACCATCTGCCCCGGCTCGACCGCGAACGAGACGCCCTTGAGCACGGGCTCGTTGATCGTACGGTCGAGGGCGGCGACCTCCTCCAGGCTGGCGAGCGAGATCTCGGCGGCACTGGGGTAGCGGAACCGGACGTCGCGGAACTCGACCCGGCCGCTGGCCCGGGGCACCGGCACCGCGTCGGGCCGCTCCTCGATCGTCGGCTTCAGGTCGAGCACCTCGAAGACCCGGTCGAAGGAGACCAGCGCGCTCATCACGTCGACCCGGACGTTGGACAGCGCGGTCAGCGGGCCGTAGAGGCGGGTGAGCAGCAGGGCGAGGGTCACCACGGTGCCGGCGCTGACGTTGCCGGTGACCGCCAGCCAGCCACCGAGCCCATAGGTGAGCGCCTGGGCCAGCGAGGCGACCAGCAGCATCGCCACGAAGAAGGTCCGCGAGTACATCGCGGACTGGATGCCGATGTCGCGGACCCGCTCGGCCCGCCCGGCGAACCGGCGCGCCTCCACCTCGGGCTGGCCGAAGAGCTTGACGAGCAACGCGCCCGAGACGCCGAACCGCTCGGTCATCGTCGCGTTCATCTTCGCGTCGAGGTTGTAGGACTCCCGGGTGATCTCGGCGAGCCGCTTGCCGACCCGGCGGGCCGGGATGATGAAGACCGGCAGCAGCACCAGGGAGAGCGCGGTGATCTGCCAGGAGAGGGTGAACATCACCGCGGCGGTGAGCACGAGCTGGATGACGTTGCTGACCACCCCGGACAGCGTCGAGGTGAACGCCCGCTGCGCGCCGAGCACGTCGTTGTTGAGCCGGCTGACCAGCGCACCGGTCTGGGTGCGGGTGAAAAACTGCAGCGGCATCCGCTGGACGTGGTCGTAGACCCGGGTGCGCAGGTCGAGGATGATGCCCTCGCCGATGCGGGCCGAATACCACCGCTGGGCGAGGGAGAGCAGCGCGTCGAACACCGCCAGCCCGGCGATGACGAGGGCCAGCCGGACCACCGCGCTGCCGGCGTCGGCGCCGCCCCGGGTGATCGTGTCGATGACGTCGCCGGCGAGCACCGGGGTGGCGACGCCGATGACGGCGGCCAGCACCACCGTGACCAGGAAGACGACGATGTCCCGGCGGTAGGGCCCGGCGAAGGCCACGATCCTGCGGGCCACCCCGCGCTTGAGTCGGTGGGTGGAGATCTCGTCGCGGTTGCGCATCGACCGGAGCATGCTCCAACCGGTCATGCCGCCGCCCGACATCGAGTGGGACACGTTCACCTCCGGGTCGTCGGGCTGACCGCACCGTCAGGTCAATTCTCCCGACGACTCTGACAACCTCGACCGTAACCCTGATCTTCCCGAACGGTCCTTACGACTTACTCTCCCCGCCCGGCGAGATCACGCAGCCGGCGGGTCTGCGCCTCCCGCTCGGCCCGCTGCTGGTCGGCGGCGGACCGACCGGTCGCGCCGGCCAGCAGTGCCTTGATCTCCACCACCGCGTTGCGGTCGTTGGCCAGCAGCCCTGCGGTCAGGTCACGCACCGCGGCGTCCAGCTCGGCGTTCGGCACCACCAGGGTGGCCAGACCGATCCGGTCCGCCTCGGCGGCGTCCATCCGCCGGCCGGTCGCGCAGATCTCCAGGGCACGGCTGTAGCCGACCAGGTCGACCAGGCGGCCGGTGCCGGCGAGATCCGGGACCAGGCCGAGTGTCACCTCGGCCATGGAGAGCTTCGCGTCCTCGGCGAGCACGCGAAGGTCGCAGGCGAGCGCCAGCTGGAAGCCGGCGCCGATCGCGTGCCCCTGCACGGCGGCGACGGTGACGACGTCGGGACGGTGCAGCCAGGTGAAGCCGCCCTGGTATTCCGCGATCCGGTCGGCGCACTCCTGCTCGGGTAGGGTGGCCAGCTCGGCGAACGACCCCGGACCGGACGCACCGGCCACCGACAGGTCGAGGCCGGCGGAGAACGCCCGCCCCTCGCCGCGTACGACCACGACGCGGACGTCGCCGGGGAGGTCCCGCGAGAAGTCGCTCATCGCGCGCCACATCGCCGGGGTCTGCGCGTTGAGCACGTCGGGCCGGCACAACGTGACCGTCGCGACCGGCCCGTCGCATTCCAGCCGGACCCCGGTCGTCTCGGCGGTCACCGAGCGATCCGGGGAGCGGCGCTGATGGACGACGCTGGTGGGCGGGTCACGCCTTCTTGCGGCGTCGGGCGCCGCCACGCTGCCGCAGCTGAACCCCGGACTCGGTGAGCACCCGGTGGATGAACCCGTAGGAACGGCCGGTCGAGGCCGCGAGCGCGCGGATGCTCTCACCCGAGGTGTACCGCTTTACCAGGTCCTTGGCGAGCGTCTGACGCTCGGCTCCGACGATCCGGCGACCCTTCTCAGTGCTGGTGGCTGTGCCAGTGGCTGCCATGCTGTGTCCTCACGTCCCAGACTGTGCGGTTCGGATACGGTCCCACCTATTAGACCGCCTCGAACGATCATGCGCCAGATATCAACTCTTCGCCAACCGACACGCTATGCAATGTCAGCTTCCCGATAGCGTGATGCTCCCGACGCGGCCCGGGGCCCGCCCGGCCCCGGCGCCGGGGGTGACGGGTGACCGCGCCGTACCCTGCTGGCGTGATCGACCTGTTGGGCACCGCGGCCGGCGCCGCCGTGGTGTTCGCCGCCACCAACATCGACGACATCGTCGTCCTGACCCTGTTCTTCGTCGCCGCCCGCACCACCGGCCGGCCGCGCACCTGGCAGATCGTCGCCGGGCAGTACCTGGGCATCGGCGCGCTCGCGCTGGCCAGCACGGTGGTCGCGGCCGGGCTGCTGGTGGTGCCCGAGCCGTGGACCGGGCTGCTCGGCCTGCTGCCGGTCGCCCTCGGCGTCCGCGCGCTGCTGCGTGACGACGCCGACGACGCCCCGGCGGTGGTCGGCTCGACGCTCGGCGTGGCCGGGGTGACGATCGCCAACGGCGCCGACAACATCGCCGTCTACGTGCCGGTGTTCCGGGCACTCGGCCCGGCCGACGGCGCGGTCTTCCTGCTGGTCTTCGTGGTGCTCATCGCGCTGTGGTGCGCCGCCGGGGCGTGGCTGGGCGGGCACCCCCGGGTGACGCGGCTCGTCGGGCGCGTCGGCCACTGGCTCGTCCCGGCGGTCTTCATCGCCATCGGCGTGGTCATCCTGGCCACCTCGGGCGTCCTGCCCCACCTGCTCGGCCTGCTGCGCTGACTGCACGCCCCACCCGCACCCACCGCAAACCGCACACCCACCCCACCGGGCCACCCCACCCGGTGCGCCCCGCCTGGCTCCCGCCGGCTCGCCCCCCGGTTCCCGCCTGGGCTCCCGCGTGGTCGCCCTGCCTGGCTCCCGCCTGGTCGATCATGAAGTTGTTGTCGCGACACGCCGGGGCGGAGGGCAACAACCTCATGATCAACGGGCCGGGCCGGGGCCGGGGCGGGCCGGGTGGGTCAGGCCGGGTGAGTCAGGCCGGGTGGGACGCTCCTATGCCGCGTCAAGTGGTTGGGGTGGGGTTTCGAGGCGCCGGTAGAGCTCTCGGGCGACGTAGCGTGTGAGGCAGCGTTTGATTTC